>NZ_CP063398.1:710000-750237 GCF_021729845.1 Rhizobium sp. SL42 | reverse complement strand
GGAGGCGAATGCCAGTGTCGTCATTCCGCCGATCGATTTGACACTGATCGCCGCGATTTTTTCTGTTGAAAACAGGTCCATGTCGTCAGCCATCAGCGCCGAAACCTGTGTAGAGTTCAAGGCTGCAAGCAGGGAAGGCGTAAAGCCCTCGATGTTTTCATTGAACGTGTCGATCTGGTGTGCGCTGAAGGCCGTTACGGCCTTGGTGTTGAAGGCGCTGACCTGGTCGGTGGAGAGATGCTGGATTTGCGGAGACAGAAATGCTGCAAGCTGGGTCGATCCGAAAGCTGCAACCTGGCCAGTGGCCAGTGCGACAATATGGTCGGTGGTGAGGGCCGCAACCTGGCCCGTCGTCAGTTTGGCAATCTGCGAGGTTTTCAGGGCCGCAACCTGGTCGGTCGAGAGGTTGGCGATGTGATCGGTCGAGAGACCGGCCATGCCCTTGGCGCTGATGGCGGCAATTTCATCGGTTGTGAACGAGGCGATGTCGTCTGTGCTGAGCGCGCTGATGGCGATCGAACTCAACGCCGAGATCTGCGACGAGTTCAACGCGGCGACCTGATCCGACGTCAGGGCGTCGATCTGACCGCTGCTCATCGCATTCAACTGAAGTGAAGTGAGTGCGGTTACCGTTGACGATTCAAGAACGGCAATCTGGTCGAAGCTCAGGCCGACAATGGCAGCGGCGGAGACCGCGCCGAGCTGGGCCGTGGTGAAAACGGCAATGTCTTCGGTTTCGAGCGCGTTGACCTGTGTTGAGGAAAGCGCCTTGACCTGCGTCGTTGTCAATGCTGCGACGTCTTCGGTCTGCAGCGATGCAATGGTTGTGGTGGAAAGAGACTTGATCTGGCTGGTAGACAGATAAGGAATGATCGAAGTCATGCAGGCGCCCCTATAGTGGTGGTCGATTGCCAAGTGGTAAGTCCCAGCCCCGGCAACCAACATCGGCATTCTTTTGGACAGAATTGATGGAAAATGAGACATGGCCCTTTGGGCCAATGCGCGGGAAGGGCATCATGCATCCAGAGCCGTGTTCTGCTCTGGCTTCCTGCGCCTGCGGCTGCAATGGGTCCTGCCGCAGTAAGACTATTCGATAAAACCTGCTTTCAGACGTCTCAACGTCAGCGTGTCGAGACAGCGGATGCAGCAATTTCTACTGTTCAAGTTCGAATTTTGCGTTAACGCACAGTAAAAGACGAAGATAAATGCCTCTCAAATGCCTCTCAAATGCATCTCCGCATGTATAGGCGATGCTTCAAAACATACCGGCTCGTCCCGAGGCCATCCCCCGAGCCCATCTCCGATCTATGCCGGCGTTCGAAGACCATCAGATCTGTTCGACCGGAAAGCTCAGTTCCACCGTCGTGCCCTGTCCCTGCCGCGAGTGGATCGTGGCGTCGCCTCCGCTCTGGCGGACGAAGCCGTAGACCATCGCCAGGCCGAGGCCGGCGCCGCCTTTTTTTCCACGTGTGGTGAAATAGGGCTCGAACGCCTTGTCCACCTGTTTGGCCGTCATGCCAATGCCCGTGTCATGGACGGAGACGATGACGAAGCCCCCGGCCAGCACGGCTTTGATGACGATGACGCCGCCATCCGGCATTGCGGCACAGGCATTCAGGCACAGGTTGAGAACGGACTGCTCGAAAAGGGCGGCATCGAGAGGGATCGGCGGCAGCTCGGCATCCAGTTCCAGTTGCAGATGACTCTTGCTGCCAATGGCGATTTCCAGAATGTCGGCCATGCCGCGGAGCAGGCTCCGCACATCCACACAGCTCGGATTGATCGGCTGCTGGCTGCCTATGGACAGCATGCTGCTGGCAAGGTCGCGTCCGCGATCGGCAGCTTTGCGGATGCGGGCAATATGCCGTCTCTGCCGGTCGTTGAAACCGTCTTCGCGTTCCAGCAGCCCGAGGCTACCGGTAATGATGCCGATCATGTTGCCGACCTCATGGCTCACCTGGTGGGTCATGCGCATGATGCCATCCAGTCGCTGCGCCTTGGCCGCTTCCGCTTCCTGCCGGTCGATCGCCGTGACGTCGCGCGCCAACAAGACAATCCCGCCGTCGGGCTGGCGCGACAATGAGACTTCGATCACGGTGCCGTCCTCCGTGCGGTGGCGGATGACCGCGCGTTCCGTCAGGGTTCCAGGCGTGTCCTCGCCCGGCAGGAGATCGGGATCGATTTCCGCAATGGGACGCACGAAGCGTCGAAGCGGCAGCTTGCGTGACGAGCCCGACCGACCGACCAGTTCGATCATCCGCCGGTTCATGGTGATCGGCCGGCCCGCCGGATCAAACAGCGCAATGCCCTCGTTCATGTTGCGAAAGGTGGAACGGATGGTGCGGGCAGCGGCTTCGGCCGTGCGTCTTAACCTGGACACGCGGTCGACGCTGTCCTTGAATGCCCGGAACGCATCGAGCAGGCGCACAAGCTCCGTTTCGTTGCCGCGGTAGTCGGGCGGGCCGACATCGGTGTCGCCTTTTGCCAGCGCGTTCATGCCGTTTGACAGATTGCTGATGCCGCGTGAAACCCGCATTACCGAGCGGATCGAGAGGGTCGCCATGGTAAAGACAAGCATGGAGGCCAGCGCGACGATCACCAGCAACCGGCTCAGCGCATCGGAGGTGGAAATCAGATCCTCGTTCAGCGCGCGGGCGACCGCGTCATTTTGCGTTTCAGTCGCAATCGACAGCGCCCGCGATACGGAATGCAGCCGCGCGACGGAGGCGCGAATGGCAAACATCTCGAGCAGGTAGCGCGTCTGGGCATCGAACACTTGCTCATAGGGGCGAAGCTCGGTCGGCAGGCCAATCGGAACCGACGGCCCGACATTCGCGCTGGTCGCGGTTTCCGCCACATATCGACGCTGCAATTCTCCAAGCTGGAAAAGGCTGTCCGAGGTCGAAGCCGATTGCACGATGGCGTTCAACCGGCGGCGCAGGTCAGTATCGGCAACGCCGCGGCCCGTTGCGATTTCGCTGAGAGCGGCCGCGGCCTGCGCCTTGTGGACCTGGGCAGAATCGGCATCGCTGGCCAGGGTGAGCGTCTGGGTCCGGATATGGCCGAGCAGTTCGATGATCTGCGCGCTGGCGAAGCCCTGGATCAGCCTGTCGAAATTCTGCGGCTCGATCGTGCGCAAGAGGCTGTCGACCTGGCTGACGACGGCACGGCTTTCGCTCGAGACCCGATAAGGCGAGGTGGCATTCATCAGGAAGGGCGCACTGGAGACGAGATCCGATACCTGGCGCGAGACCAGCGAGGCCTTGGTCAGACTGGAAAATGCCTGCAGGCCATAGGCTGCCATTTCGTTGCGTGCCTTCTGCAATCCGTAGATCGCAATGGTCGACAGGCTCAGGACCAGAAAGCAGATGAATACGATGGCAAACGGCAGGCGAAAGGCGATGGATGACAGAAACGGGCGGTTGATCACGATGAAAGCTCGACCTCACCCATATGCAGGACGTAACCCTTTCCACGCCGCGTCTTGATATGGCGCGGCAGGTCCGGATTTCGCTCGATCTTGCGCCGGAGCCGCAGAACAAGAACATCGACATTCCTGTCAATGTATCGATCGCTTTCGGAGCCGAGGCGATCCAGGATCTGCGCCCGGCTGACGGGCTGGTCGGGCGTCTGGGCGAGAATTTCGAGCAGCGCGAATTCGGCGGCTGTCAGCGTCCGGCTCTGGTCGGACAGGCAGATTGCCCGCCGCCCCTTCATGTCGATCGCCCAATCACCGAGCCTCAGGGCGGCGCCGGATTGGTCGCGTTCGGCATCCCTGCCCAACTGCCGGTCCAGTTCCCTTTCCACATCCCTGTCCGGCCGCAGCGACGGAATGGTCCGACGCAGCACTGCCTTGATGCGGGCCGTCAGCTCGATCGGCTCGAACGGCTTGACCACGTAATCGTCGGCTGCCGTTTCCAGGCCGAGCACGCGCTCTGCGGCGCTGCCTGCGGCCGTCACCATGACGATGCCGATATTGGCCTGGGCTCGCAATCTTTGGGCGAAAACACGACCGGAAATGCCAGGCAGATTGTGGTCGACCAGAACCAGATGCATTGGTTCCTTCTCCAGCATTTCCGCGGCCTCTTCGGCGGACCCTGCGCAAGCCGGTATCCAGCCCTCCGCCTCGACGAGATCGGAGATCAGCTCGGCCATGTCCGGGTCGTCCTCGACGATCAGGATACGAATTGTGTCTGTCAGCAATATGTAGTCCTCCCGCAGACATCATAGGCGCGGTGGCGTCAATGTTCAAAGGCTTGCGCGTTATGGCGGGGCGTCACAATTGTAATGATTGTAATGTGCTTCGGCGCTGCGGTGAAAATTCGGTAACCATTCTTCGATTGCGGCAGGCGCCAGATCTGACATGTTCTCCATCAAGATATCGGAGCGAGGAGGTTCCGGTCAGGGAGGTTTCATCAGTGAGAGCATTAAGCGCTTTCGGCATGGCCGTGGGCATAGGCGTTGGCGTGGCGACATGGCTGTGCGGCGCAGACCAGAGCGAGGCAGCCCCGGATCTGAACGTCCTGTGCGGCGTCGACGAAGCCTGGTGCTTGACGATGAAGCAGGCCTTTGAGGCGCGGACAGGTCTTGAAATCGACATGGAGCGCAAAAGCACCGGCGAGATTCTCGAACAGATCAGGGGCGAGAAAAGCCGACCGACGATCGACGTCTGGTGGGGCGGCACAGGCGACACCCACCTGCAGGCGGCGACCGAGGATCTGCTACAGCCTTATCAGCCGGCCCATGTGCGGGATATGTTGCCCTGGGCGCAGAACTTCTTCTCCATGTCGGGTGGTCGCTCGGCAGGCATCTATGCCGGTGCGCTCGGCTTTGCCTACAATGCAGACCTGTTGAAGCGATACAAGCTGCCGGCGCCGACATGCTGGAAGGACCTGACCGACATCGCCTACCGCGGCCATATCCAGTCCGGCAATCCGAATACGTCCGGAACCGCCTTTACCGAGCTTGCCACTCTGGTGCAGCTCTTTGGCGAAGATGACGCCTTTCGCTACATGAGTGCGCTTGATCGCAACATCGCGCGCTATACCAAGGCGGGCTCGGCGCCGGTCAAGGCAGCCGCCCGCGGCGAGACGCTGATCGGCATTTCCTTCATGCATGATGCCGTCACCCAGAAACAGGCCGGATCGCCGCTCGTCATCGTCGCGCCCTGTGAGGGGACAGGTTACGAGATCGGAGCGGTCAGCATCATCAAGGGCGCTCGCAACCTTGAGGCTGCCCGTGATTTCGTTGATTTTTCGCTGAGCCCGGAGGGGCAGGCGACAGGGGCTGCCGCCGGGCAAAACCAGGTTCCCTCGAATGCCAGGGCAGATCTGCCGCCATCGGCGCCGGATATCTCAATGATCAAGATGGTCGACTATGATTTCGCCACCTTTGGTTCCCCGGATGAGCGAAGTCGGCTGTTGAAGCGCTTCGACACCGAGATCCATCCGACCCAGTAGGGGCCGGCAGGCCAAGCCTCTCCACCCGATACGACCCGAACCAGAAATCGGCGCGGCCATCGCTGCACCGCAGGGAGTGCCATGTCTGGAAGCACGCTTTTCAACCATTCAGACGCAAGCAACAGGAGGATCACCATGCGACTGACCATTCTTTCAACCCTGCTTTTCGCAGGCACGGCACTGACCGCCGTCTCGGCGCAAGCCGCCGGCGAACTCAACCTTATCTGCTCGGCGGATGTGGTCATCTGCGAGCAGATGCAGGGTGATTTCGAAAAATCCCACGACATCAAGGTCAACATGGTGCGCCTGTCGTCGGGCGAAACCTACGCCAAGGTCAGGGCGGAAGCACGCAATCCGAAAACGGATCTGTGGTGGGCCGGCACAGGCGATCCGCACATGCAGGCAGCGTCCGAGAACCTGACGCTCGAATACAAGTCGCCGATGCTCGACCAGTTGCAGGACTGGGCGAAAAAGCAGGCTGAAAGCTCGGGCTTCAAGACGGTCGGCGTCTACGCCGGTGCTCTCGGCTGGGGCTACAATACGGAGATCTTCAAGGCAAAGGGCTACAAGGAGCCGGTCTGCTGGGCCGATCTTCTGGCTCCGGAGCTGAAGGGCGAAATCCAGATTGCCAACCCCAATTCGTCTGGCACTGCCTATACCGCGCTGGCATCGCTGGTGCAGATCATGGGAGAGGATCAGGCGCTCGACTACCTGAAGAAACTGAATACCAATATTTCGCAGTATACCAAATCCGGTTCGGCGCCGGTCAAGGCTGCGGCGCGCGGTGAGACGGGTCTTGGCATCGTCTTCATGCATGATGCGGTCGCCCAGACGGCCGAGGGTTTCCCGGTCAAATCCATCGCACCTTGCGAGGGCACGGGCTACGAAATCGGTTCGATGTCGATCATCAAGGGCGCGCGCAATCTCGACAATGCCAAGATCTGGTACGACTGGGCGCTCCAGGCCGATGTGCAGTCGCGCATGAAGGATGCCAAGTCCTTCCAGTTGCCATCCAACAAGACCGCCGAGGTGCCGAAGGAGGCGCCGAAGTTCGAAGACATCAAGCTGATCGACTATGACTTCAAGACCTTTGGCGATCCTGCAAAGCGCAAGGAGCTTCTTGAACGCTGGGATCGTGAAGTCGGCGCTGTCGCCAACTGATCGTCCATAGTCATGGACACGGCATTTCGGAGCAAATCCAGCTTGCCGTGTCCTTCCTGCCTTTCATTGACATGACATAGCGAGGTCCGCCATGAGACGTGGCAATCGCAGACTGGATATTGCTCTCGTCCTTGGCGGCGCGGCGCTGGTCCTGCTTCCCTGGTACCGCATCGAAGGCGGCTTCTTCGGGCTTGGCTGGATAGGAGGCTTCCCCTCCAGCAAAGATACCGCACCGGGTCTCCTGCAGATCCTTTCGCATGGGCGAACCTGGCTTGCCGGTGTCGTGTTGATCTTTGCCCTTGGCTGCATAACGCGTGCCATCAAGGATCAGATGAAGCGTGGCACGTTTCTGGCATGGATCGGCGCCGTCGGTCTCGTCTACCTGTCGCTGCAGGGGCTGGCGATCGGCTTCAGCGGCTGGACGTGGTCGATTAGCGAAAGCCTGTTCGGCATGCTTTCGGACGGGCAGCCCTCCATGGGCGCCGGGGCCATTCTCATGGCTCTTGTCTTCGTACTGCTCTTTGCCTTCGGTCTGGCCGAGCGCGGTGTGATGAAGGGGGATGCCTTCATCGTTGCCTCGATCTCGGTGCTTGTCTTTCTCGTGACCGTCTTTGTGTTTTATCCGATCGGAAGCATGCTGATCGGCTCCGTTCAGGATTTCGACGGCTCGTTCAATCCGGACGGCTTTATCGCCAACATGCAGGATCCCGGCATCTGGAGCCTGGGTTGTGTCCTGGGTGAGGAGCGCTGCGGTGTGGCATGGCGCACCCTTTTCCTCGCCATCATGACCGCTTTCGGTTCGACCCTGCTTGGCCTCGGCTTTGCACTGGTGGCGACCCGCACACGGTTTCCGTTCAAGAAAGGCCTGCGGCTCCTGACGGTGCTGCCGATCATCACGCCGCCTTTTGTCATCGGCCTGGCGCTGACGCTGCTGTTCGGGCGGGCCGGGGTGATCACTGAGGGACTATCCAGCCTGTTCGGCATCGAACCCGGTCGCTGGCTCTACGGCTTGACCGGCATCTGGATTGCCCAGGTTCTGTCGTTTACCCCGATCTCGTTCCTGGTGTTGATCGGTGTCGTGGAAGGCGTCAGCCCGTCGATGGAGGAAGCCTCGCAGACCCTGCGCGCGGATTGCTGGCGCACCTTCTGGCGCGTCTCCCTGCCGCTGATGAAGCCGGGTCTCGCCAATGCCTTCCTGATCGGATTCATCGAGAGCATGGCCGATTTCGGCAATCCCCTCGTGCTCGGTGGCAGCCATGGCGTGTTGTCGACGGAAATCTTCTTTGCCGTCGTCGGGTCGCAGAATGATCCGTCGCGTGCCGCAGTACTCGCCATTGTGCTGCTTTTCTTTACCCTCTCGGCCTTCCTAGCCCAGCGTTTCTGGCTGTCGGGCAAGAACTTCGCCACGGTCACCGGCAAAGGAGACAGTGGTTCCCATATCGCTTTGCCGCGCGGATTGTCGATCGGTGTGCATGCGGTGGTCATTCCGTGGATGATCTTCACGCTGGTGGTCTATGGGATGATCCTGGTTGGTGGTTTCGTCAAAACCTGGGGGCTCGACAATTCCCTCACGCTTGACCACTACATCCGCGCCTTTTCGGTCGACTTCAGCGATGGCGGCATTGCCTGGACGGGCGTCGCCTGGAATTCCTTCTGGACGACGATGGAGATTGCACTCATTTCAGCGCCGCTGACCGCCGCCGTCGGTCTTCTGACGGCTTACATCATCGTCAGGCAGAAGTTTGCCGGACGCAACCTGTTCGAGTTTGCGCTGATGATGAGCTTCGCCATTCCCGGAACGGTGATCGGGGTGAGCTATATCATGGCCTTCAACCTGCCGCCGATCGAGATGACCGGCTCGGCGCTGATCCTGATTGCCTGCTTCGTCTTTCGCAACATGCCGGTTGGCGTGCGTGGCGGCATTGCGGCGATGAGCCAGCTCGACAAGAGCCTTGACGAGGCATCGCTGACGCTGCGTGCGGACAGCTTCCGCACCATCCGCAAGGTGATCCTGCCGCTGTTGCGCCCCGCGATCACCGCGGCGCTGGTCTACTCCTTCGTCCGGGCGATCACATCGATCAGTGCAGTCATCTTCCTCGTCAGTGCCGAATACAACATGGCGACCTCCTATATCGTCGGTCTCGTCGAAAACGGCGAATATGGCGTGGCCATCGCCTATTCCTCGATGCTGATCGTGGTGATGCTCGTCGTTATCGCCGGCTTCCAGCTTCTCGTCGGTGAGCGACGCCTGCGTCGTGAAAACCGCGTCGCCGGCGTCACCGCCGCTCCCTCTGTTCCTCTTGGTCAGGAGAAAACCGTATGATCACCGTGAAACCCGGCTCAGTCACCTTCCAGAATGTGCGCAAGACCTTCGGGGCCTTCACCGCCATCCCGGATCTCTCCCTCACCATCGAGCCCGGTACGCTGGTAACGCTTCTGGGACCTTCGGGTTGCGGCAAGACGACCACGTTGCGCATGCTGGCCGGCCTTGAACATCCGACATCCGGGCGCATCCTGATCGGTAGCAAGGACGTGACCATGCTGCCTGCCAACGAGCGCGACGTATCGATGGTGTTTCAATCCTATGCGCTGTTTCCACATATGACGGCGCTCGACAATGTCGCCTACGGGCTTCAATCGTCGGGTCTCGCCAGGAAGGAGGCGCGGGAAAGGGCCGAGGAAGGGTTGAAACTTGTCGGTCTCGCGGGCATGGGCAGCCGTCTTCCGGCCGAGCTTTCGGGCGGCCAGCAACAGCGCGTCGCCGTTGCCCGCGCTCTCGTGTTGGAACCGCAGGTGCTTCTGCTCGACGAGCCGCTCTCCAATCTCGATGCGCGTCTGCGCCGTCGGGTGCGCACCGAAATCCGCGATTTGCAGCAGCGCCTCGGTTTCACGGCGGTCTATGTCACGCATGACCAGGACGAGGCGCTGGCGGTATCTGACCGCATCATCGTTATGAAGGATGGCGAGATCGCCCAGTCCGGGGCGCCGCGCGAGCTCTATGAGGCACCTGCCTCATCCTTCATCGCTGACTTCATGGGCGAGGCCAATGTCATCCCTTGCGAAGTGCTGAGCCTTGAGGGGCAGGATGCGTTGATCCGTGTCGCCGGCGTTGATCACCGTGTGCCGGGTCGCAATGCCCGGCCCGGAACGGCCAAGCTTGCCGTCAGGCCGGGGGCTATTTCGATCGGCGCGGCGGGCGAACAAGGCATCTCAGGTCGTGTCCTGCACAGCGCCTATCTCGGCGGCCACGTTGAGTACGAGGTCGAGACGGATGTTGGGACATTGTTCATCATCGATCACGCGGTTGAAAGAAATCTGCCGGTGCAAAGCGCTGTCACACTCGGGTTCAAGAGCCGTGGCATAGCCCTGATCGACGCCTGACCCAAATCGCCCGGCGCTTCAGTTCGTTCCATCCGACAACATATCCAGATGACTTTGAGGACATTTACCATGACTGCGCATGACACCGCTCTCGAGCAACGCTTTGCTCTTGCAAATACACTGGCCAAGGAGGCCGGCGCTCTCGCGCTCGATTATTTCAACAGACGCGAGACACTTGTGATCGAGACCAAGCGCGACCTGCAGGATGTCGTGTCCATCGCCGACCGGAATGTCGAGACGCTGTTGCGTGAACAGGTGGCCAAGGCGCTTCCCGATGATGGATTCCTCGGCGAGGAATTCGGCCTCCAGGCTGGTACCTCCGGTTATACCTGGGTCGTCGATCCGATTGACGGCACGGCCCCCTTCGTCAACGGCATGCCGACATGGTGTGTGTCGATTGCCGTTCTTTATCAGGGTTTGCCGGTGATCGGTGTGATACAGGTGCCTTGTGCCGAAGAAACCTACGCGGCTGCTAGCGGCAAGGGTGCCACCCTCAACGGCAAGGCACTCGTTCTCGATCTCAGTCGGACGATCCAGAACGCCATGACAGGCATTGGTTGCAACAGCTACGTAACCCCGGAATGTGTCGGCGGCATCGTCACCGACCTGCTTGACCGGGGCGGCACCTTCATCCGCAACGGATCCGGCTCCCTGATGCTCGCTTATGTCGCAGCCGGACGCCTCGTCGGCTACTACGAGCCGCACATGCGGGCCTGGGACTGCATGGCGGGTTTTTGCCTCGTTAAGGAAGCGGGCGGCCAATACCTGGACTTTCCAGCGGAAGGCGATGCCCTGCTTGAAGGCCATCCAGTACTCGCGAGCAATCCGGGCGCCTATGCGGATCTTCTGGACATTCATCAACGGCGTCGATGAGCCAATCCATGAATGCGGGACCTCTATGCCTTGTGACGTCTATGTGACGTCGTCAGGACGATGTGTGTGACGCTTAAGTGGTCGTTGACAAATCTTCTTTGAGGAAAGGCCCGGACCTCTGCTATGAGGCGTTCTTCACGGAAACCTGCAGACCGTCATGAAAGCCGCATATTGGAAACCTCGCTCTACCCGCCCGTCAAGCTGTTCCTCGAACGTGCCGGCTATGTCGTCAAGGGAGAGATCGGAGGCTGCGATATCGTTGGCCTCGCCGAAGGCGAGACCACGCTCGTCGTCATCTGCGAATTGAAGCTGACCTTCAATCTGGAGCTCATCCTGCAGGCGGTCGACCGGGCATCTGCCTGTGATGAAGTCTGGATTGCGGCGCGAATTTCGGCGCGCGGCAAGGGGCGCGAGGCTGACAGGCGCTACCGCGACCTGTGTCGGCGGCTGGGCATCGGCATGCTGGGCGTATCCGATACCGATGAGGTCAGTGTGATCGTCAGTTCCGTATCGCCGATGCCACGCAGCAATCCCAAACGCCGCACCCGCCTGGTCAAGGAACACATGAAGCGGCAAGGCGATCCGGCGCTCGGTGGATCGACGAAAGTGCCGATCATGACAGCCTACCGACAGCAGGCGCTTGCCTGTGCGGCAGCACTTGCTGATGGGCCTTTGCGCCCGCGCGACCTCAAAACCGCCGTGCCGACAGCCGGCCAGATCCTGCTGGCCAATTATTATGGCTGGTTCGAGAGAGTGGAAAAGGGTGTCTATGCGCTCAGTGCGGTCGGTCACGAAGCGCTGATACGCTGGCCACGGCCGGTTCCGGACAAAGTGCCGAACAAGGTATATGACGGCGACAGGACGGATATCTGAAATAAACCGGGGCCGCATCGTTTCGACACGATGCGGCTTCGTTTTTTGCTGTCTCAGCCGAACAGCGCCAAGGTTGCCTTCAGCGTGTTCCACACACCCCACAGCATCGGAATGCCGACCACGGTCCAGGCGATCAGGGCCTTGCCGTCGAAACCGCCCTTGCCAATGCCGAACGAACCGCTCGGCCCTGCATTCGCCGCAGCACTCTTTGCCTGAAGCGCTGCTACCTCGTCGTCGGTCATGAACCATTTGTCGGCCAGCGGCCGGACGAATGCATTGGCAATAAGGCCAAGCAACAGCATGCCGGCGAGAATATACATGGTGAAGTTATAGACCTGGTCGCGCGGAACGCCGGCGGCAATCTGCGCTTCGCGGATATAGTTGACCACGACCGGGCCGATGATGCCCGCCGTTGCCCAGGCTGTCAGCAGACGGCCATGGATGGCGCCGACGAACTGCGTTCCGAAGATGTCGGCAAGATAGGCCGGGATGGTGGCAAAGCCGCCGCCATACATCGACAGGATGATGCAGAACATGCCGACGAAGAGGATCTTGCTCTGGATGCCGGCAGCCCAGGGGGCGAGGGCATAGAGCAGGATGCCGAGGACAAAGAAGCAGAAGTAGGTGTTCTTACGGCCGATCTTGTCCGACAGCGACGCCCAGAAGAAGCGGCCGCCGATGTTGAACAGTGACAGCAGACCGGCAAAACCGGCAGCAATCGCCGCGATCGCCGCGAGCTGTTCGGGTTTAAGGTCGACGAATGCAACGCCCGGCTGACCGATCAACGAGCCGGCGAAGATCTCCTGCAGCATTGGAGAAGCCATGCCGATAACGCCGATGCCGGCCGAGACATTGAGGCAAAGCACCGCCCAGATCAGCCAGAACTGGCGGGTCTTGTGGGCATCGCGCAGATGCACATGCCGGGTGGTGATCATCGTGCTCTTGGCAGCCGGTGCGGTCCAACCTTCCGGACGCCAGCCTGCCGGCGGAATGCGGTAGCCGAAGGCGCCGCCCATCATGAAGACGAAATAGACAGCGGCCATGACGACGAAGGTCTGCCAGACGCCGACTGAGCTATCGGTACGGAAATGCGTCATCAGCAGATTGGCCAGAGGCGCACCGATCATCGCGCCGCCGCCAAAGCCCATGATCGCCATGCCGGTCGCCATGCCGCGACGGTCGGGAAACCATTTGATCAGGGTCGATACCGGTGAGATGTAGCCGAGGCCCAGCCCGATGCCGCCGATCACGCCGGCACCCAGCCACATCAGCCACAGTTGATGGGTCAGTACGCCGAGGGCCGCCACCAGGATCCCGCCACACCAGCAACAGGCAGAGACGAAGCCGGCCTTGCGCGGGCCGGCCCGTTCAAGCCATCCGCCCCAGATGGCGGCTGACGAACCGAGCAGAACGAAAAACAGCGTATAGATCCACCCAAGGTCGCTGACGCGCCAATCGCAGCTGGTGGTAAACAGGGCCGATGTCAGTGTCAGGTCGGAACAGGTGGTGGCGGTGGTGATGCCGATCGATTTCGACAGCGGCAACCAGAAAACGCTGAAGCCATAGGCCATGCCGATACAGAGATGGATGGCCAGTGCGGCCGGTGGCACGAGCCAGCGGTTGAAGCCGGGTCTGGCAATGATGCGCTCGCGGTCCAGGAGGCCGATCGCGCCTCCTCCGGGATAGGTGTCTGTTGTCGCGGCCATGAATTTTTGTCCTCCCTTGCGCCCGAACGTCATCAGGCGTGTCCCAGTTGCAGTCTTTGCCAGGATCGATAGCAGCTCGCCTAACGCGCACAGGCCGCGTCGACCCCTGCCGGAATGTTGCAACCGGTGTGCCAGATTGGAATTTGCCGTTTATCAAGGGGTTATCGGCGCTCAGACGCCAGCACCGGACAAACTGTCCCTGCTTTTCGGGACATTTTGTCCGTCAACTGGCTTCCGGCAGCCAGATCGAGAAGCATGTGCCGCTGCCGGGTTCGCTTTGCACGGTGATCCGACCGCCCTGTCGGGTGATCAGCCGCTGGCTGATGGAAAGGCCGAGACCAGTGCCGTCCCGCTTCTTGGTCGAGAAGAATGGATCGAAGATTCGCCCGATCAGCTCCGGTGCCATGCCAACGCCGGTGTCCTCGACCTCAATCGCCAGGCCCTTCTGTTCGTCCATGTCCTGATCGAAGGTGCGGATCGTGAGTTTGCCGCCATCCGGCATCGCGTGCAGGGCATTGACGATCAGGTTGACAGCGACCTGCTGCAATTCCGTGCGGTTCATAAGCACCAGCCTGGTCGCCCGGTCCTCGATCACAAGGCTGATCTCGGCCTTGTTGAGCAGATGTTGCACCAGCGGCAGGCAATCCAGGATCACGTCTTTTGCGGCATGCCGCTCGAGATAGCCGGCATATTCCTCGGGCTTGGCGAACTGCAGCAGCTTGGTGACGATCTGGCTGATCCGGTGGATCTGTTCGTCGATCAGCCGGAATTCGACATTGGCCTCGTCAGCCTTTTCCCCGAGCACACTGCGCACGACGTCGAGATTGCCCTGGATGACGGCGATCGGGTTGTTGATCTCATGGGCCACGCCAGCGGTGATCTCGCCGATTGCGGCCAGCTTTTCCGACATGATCAACTGCTTCGTCGTCGCCTCGATCTGGCGGTTGGCAAGTTCCAGCTCGCTGGTGCGCTCCGCAACGCGGTCATTCAATTCGTCATTCCATTGCCTGAGTTCACGATCACGCTGCTGCAACTGATCCAGCAAGCCGTCGAGATGTAGCGCGACGCGACCGATCTCGTCGCTGGCCGCCTTCAGCTCGGTCCTTGCGCCCATATTGCCGGCCTCTACGCGGGTAATCGTGTCGCTCATCCTCTCCAGTGGCTTGAAGATCGCCCGCGCCCAGCGCAAAAAGATCGGAACGCTTGCGGCTGCAACGGCCAGAAAGGCGAGTATGATGGTGAAGAGCGTCGTCTGCTTTGCCTGTCGGAATGGAGTTTCGAGGAAACCGACATAGAGCATTCCGACGCGTTTGCCGAAGCTGTCGACAATCGGTTCATAGGCCGAGATGTACCAGTCATTGACGACGAACGCACTGTCGAGCCAGGTCTGGCCGTCGTCCAGCACCGCAGCGCGCACGGCCGCCGAGACCCGGGTGCCGAGGGCCCGGCGGTCTTCGAACAGCCGTACATTGGTGCTGATGCGCACATCCTCAAGAAAAAGCGTTGCCGTACCTTTGCTGCCCTCCGGCAGGCTTGCTTCACGATAGACCAGATCGTTGATCGTATCGATGAAAACGAGATTCTGGTTGAGCAGTATGCCGCCGACCAGTGCCGCCCGCGTTCCGTCTGCAAGTCGGATCGGACTGGCCGATTGCACCACCATGCCGCGGGTCTCGCTCCGCTTGTCCGTCTGGACCGCATTGGGCGTATCGACGAGATCGATCCGCGCGCGGGCAGCCAGCATTGGGGAAATCTCGGCCAACTGTTGGTTGGACAATATGTCGATTGCGGTGGATGATTTGCCGGCAAGCGCGGAAGCGACAACGGGAAAGGCAGCAGGTGACCGTCCATCGGCTGCAGGCGTGTCACCCTTGCCATCCACCAGCATCAGGAAGTCCAGGCCAAGTTCCTGGCGGCTTCGCTCGAGAAAATCCGAAAGATCCGGATCTGCGTCTGGTACGGCGGCATCACGAAAGGCAACCGATACCGCCAGCGCTTGTATGTGTTCGCCAGTGTTTTCCAGAATCCGCGACAGGTACTGGTGCGCGATGGTCAGGTCGCCATTGACCTTGGCGATCAGCAGCGCATCGAACTTGGCGTTCCAGCGGGCAATGGTGATGCCGAGCAGCAGAGGCAGGATGACCAGTGTCGGCAAAAGTGCGATGGCGAGCAACCGGAACCGGATGGAGCGAACCGGACGCGGCCGCATGGGTTTGATGTCGGTCTCAGCCATTCCAGGTGGCACATTTGCGGTCGATGGTTTTCCGCGAAATGCCGAGGCGCTTTGCCGCCTCGTCACGATTGCCGCCGCATTCCGTTAGGACAGCCAGAATATGGCGTCGTTCGACTTCCTCCAGAGTCTCGGCCAAGGGGCTTGCCTTCAGCGGCGCCCCGAGATTTGCAGCGGTATTGCCGGCGAGGTCGTCTTTGGGACTTCGGTTGCCATTGACCTCGGTGTTGATAGGGGAGTTTCGCCCGGCTTCGGCATTCAAGTTGGCATTGGAGTTTGCGACGAGATTGCCATTGGCGCTGCGTGCACTTCCGCCACCGCGAAAATCCTCCGGAAACTTTCCAAGGATCAGTGTGCGTTCGATGAGGTTGCGCAACTCGCGCACATTGCCCGGCCAGCCGTAGCGGGCAAGCGCGGCCCTGACGGGGGCATCGATTGCGACTGGCGGCATGCCGAGTTGCTGTGACAGTTTTGTCATAAACAGATCCGCCAGTTCCTGCACGTCATTACCCCGGTCGCGCAGAGGCGGTAGATGGAGCTGCATCACATTGATGCGGTAGTAGAGGTCGGCGCGAAACCGCCCGCGCTCAACCTCCATCTGCAGATCGGCATTGGTAGCAAAGACGAAACGGAGATCGACAGGCACTTCCCGTTCGGAGCCGACAGGGCGGACGCGGCGATCCTCGATCACCCTGAGCAATTTGCTCTGGGTAGACAGCGGCATTTCGCCGATTTCGTCGAGAAACAGCGTGCCGCCCTGGGCATGGGTGAACAAGCCATCCCGGCCACTGCCAGCGCCTGTAAAGGCACCCTTGATATGGCCAAACAGCTCCGTCTCGATCATGTCGGCCGGAATGGCGGCGCAGTTGACCGGCACGAAGGGTTTTTCCGCCCGATCCGAAAGCGTATGCAGGGAACGCGCGGCAACCTCCTTGCCGGTGCCGGATTCGCCGGTCAGAAGTACGGATGTCGGCAGGGGCGCAAGCCGTGCGATCGTGTCGCGCAGGTCACCGATGACCCGCGATCCGCCGATCAGCCTGTCGCGCAGCAAGATGTGTTCGGAGGCAGCTTTCAGCTCGTAGCGCAGCACGAAATTCTCGCGCTGCAGCCGCATGCGCTCCAGGCAGCGGGCGACCGAATTGAGGATCTGGTTGGAGCGGAACGGTTTCAGCACGAAATCGACTGCCCCGGCACGCAATGCCTGGATTGCCGTGTCGAGGTCGGCAAATGCGGTGATCAGGATGGCCTCGGCAAACAGGCCGATTGCGCGCTGTTCGGCAAGCCAGTCAACGCCGTTCTTTCCCGGCATGATGTTGTCGAGGATCACGAGGTCGAAATGCTGCATGTCGAGCTTGCGCGACGCCTCGTCTGTGTCGGCTGCCTCTTCGATGAGACGGCAGCGTGGCCCCAATGTGCGCACGAGGAAATTGCGCATGCCCGGTTCGTCATCAACGACCAGGATCGATGCCTGTGCAAGCAGCGGGCCGAATTCTCGATCCCGAGCGGCGACATTCGCTGTCGCTTCTTTCTGCGATGTATTCATTCTCTCCTCCACCAGCACCATCCATAGCAAGGCCGGTCCTGTGGCACAAATACGCTTGTGTGAGAAAATGGAGTATGCGTCCGCCCCTCAGTCGCCTCCGACTGAGGTCGCGTCAATTGCCAAACAATGGTACAGTTGCGGTTCGGCCCATGAGCATATCGGGAGAAATCTCCATCAAGGCCGACGCGCTGTCATTTGCGACCGTCACTCTGCTGGCGGGGTGGCCTGTCGCAAAATGCCCGGCCCCACCTGGCGCACATTCCAATCCAGGCGCCCGAGCCGGTTGCTCCGCTCCTTGGCCGCCTTGGCAAGAAGCTGAGCAAATGTATCGAGGCTGATCTTGTCCGCGCGCAACATCTGACGGATCAAGGGATCCGACAAGGCTTCCGAAATAGACAGTTCCTGCATGGCGATACTCCTCCTGTGAGGGCTGAGATAGCACAGTGATGCAACGGTCAGATGTCGTCCGTGTGGCTTAATTCGGGCAATGTATCACATCGCTGCGAGATCAGCCACGATGAAGGGGCAATGCCTGTGTTGAGCATGGGTTTTCCAAGTTGACTGAGGCGGTGCTCGACGTTCCGGCGTGGCCGAGCAAAGCCGGCCCTGGCAACGTGACTTCAAGCCGATTTCGTCTTCGCACGCCGGCAGCGTTGCGAGCAGAACTTGACCTCCTCCCAGTTTTTCGACCATTTGCGCCGCCATGTGAAGGGCAAGGCGCAAACCTGGCAGGTCTTGGTGGGTAGATTGCTTTTCGGGATCATTTTCGCCATGGCGTCTTCCGATGCCGACTGCTTGCCGAGGGGGCGGATTCAGACAGGTATGCCGTCGTCGAGTTTCTGAAGGAAGGATTCGGCACTTTTGCGGTAGGCCTGCTTCTTTTCGCCGTCCATACGGTGCCATGTCGAATAGCTCTGGGCGAGGCGGTGGTTTTCCGACAAGTGATCGGCATTCCGGTCGAGGAAATCCCAGTACAGCGCGTTGAGCGGGCAGGCATTGTTACCGGTCCTTTTCGTGACATCGTATCGGCAGGTTTCGCAGTAGTTGGACATGCGGGCGATATAGGCGCCGCTTGCTGCATAGGGTTTCGACGACATGAAGCCGCCGTCGGCAAACTGGCTCATGCCGATGACATTGGGTAGTTCCACCCATTCGAACGCATCGGCATAGACCGCCAGATACCATTGGTGCACGGCGTGCGGGTCGAGGCCGGCAAGCATGGCAAAATTGCCGACCACCATGAGGCGCTGGATATGATGGGCGTAGGCATAGGTGATCGTCTGGGTGATGACCGTGGACAGACAGGCCATGCCGGTGTTGCCGGTCCAGAAGAAATCCGGGAGGGGCCGGTGCGCATCGAACGTGTTGCTGCGTTCGTAGCCCGGCATAGCCAGCCAATAGATCCCGCGAATGTATTCACGCCACCCAATGATCTGGCGGATGAAGCCTTCGACGCTGGCAATGGGCGCATGGCCTTCGAGATAAGCCCGCTCAGCGGCTCGGCAAAGTGACAGAGGGTCGAGAAGGCCGATATTGATATAGAAGGACAGGAGCGCGTGGTTGAGGAATGGCTCTTCCTGCAGCATGGCATCCTGCGTCTCGCCAAATGCAGGCAGGAAGTCCCGGATGAACGCGTCTGCCGCCATTTCCGCATCCGCTCTGGTGACGGCAAACGAGAACCCGGATGTCGAGCCCATGTTTCTGGGAAATGTCTTTTCGACGAGGTCGAGCACGTCCCTGGTCAGGTCATCTGGAGTGAACCCCTTGTGTTTCGGGCGAAACAGATCGGGTTTTGCCGATTTGCGATTGTCCGCGTCAAAGTTCCAGCGATTTGTCTCGGGATCCTTGCCATTCATCAAAAGACCGGTGCGGCGGCGCATGTCCCGGTAGAAATACTCCATTGTCAGGGAGCGGCGCCCTGCACTCCAGGTTTTGAACTCCGCCTTCGAGCACAGGAAACGGCTATCGGTGCGGATCTCGACAGGCAGTCCGATATCGCTTTGCCACGCATTCATCGCCTCCAGCACACGCCACTCCGAGGCTTCGGTGGCGACAACATGCTGGGGTCGTATGATGGTTACGGCGCGTTTCAGCTCGCTGCTGAACGAACCGGAATTGTTCGGATCGTCAAGCATGGTGTAGCGGACGTCAAAGCCCTTGTTTCGCAGCTCGACTGCGAAATGTCGCATGGCTGCAAAGATCAGGGCGATCTTCAGCTTGTGATGCTGCACATAGCTCGCTTCCTCCATCACCTCGCACATCAGGATCACATCATGACGCGGGTCTGCACCTTCCAGGCTGGAAATTGCCGGCGACAATTGATCGCCGAGAATGAAGATCAGATTTCGGGTGGAGGCCATGTTTGACAACATCTGGATTGGTTTTCTGCGATCGGATACGCAAACCAGGCGTGAATGGATCTTCAAGGCCACTGGCGTTGCGGACGGGACGCGGACGACCGCAAAAGCCGCCGGTTTGACCGATCAATCACTGAAAACGGCGTGATTGTGGCGTTTCAGTTGACACTGCCGCAACCTCGGTCAAAAAGATCTGTCGCTACAAAAGGAGATATACATGGCTGATGAAAACAATGCAGGTGCCGTTGCTGAAGTTGCGGTGACGGATACGCCGGTTAAGATCAAAAAGACCCGTGGCCCGAACAAGCCGAAGGCGGCCTCTGAACCCGCGAAAGTTGCGGCTGCAAAGGCGAAGCCGGAAGCTGCGCCGGCCAAGGTTGCGCCGGCAAAGGCTGCACCGGTCAAGCGCGGCAAACGTGGTGAAACGGAAGCGGTCGCAAAGCCCGCGACGAAGGATCTCATAAAGGTGACCTCGCCAAAGCAGGTGGCCAAGAAGGCTCCAGCAAAGGCATCGAAGGCGCCGGCAACCGTCTCGACGGGCGATGAGTTTGCCGACCTCATCCAGCTTGAAGAAGAAAACAAGCAGCTCCGCAAGGCGCTTGCAGAAAAGCTGCGCCTGGAAAATGCCGACCTGCGCAACCGGCTTGGTCGCGCCTGAGGTTCATCAGACCCAATCAGATCGAGGTGGCACGGAGCGGTTGCGACATCGCGCTTGTGCGCTAGATCACTGTCAGTCGACATTTCCGGGTTGGTGTTGCGAACCCGGAAATGAACCCTGCCGCGAAATCGCAGTGCAGATTGCTGGAGGACTATGTTGATGAGATCCCCTTGGAGATTTCTTGCCGATCTGGCTTCACGCCAGCCTAGAGACAAAGCGCCGGTGGAGGCGCCAGAGGCGGCGCCTGCTGTGGCATTGGCGGACGTGCCAGAAGACAAGCTCCAAGACGATGTGGATGAGCCCGCTGCCGATCAGGTCGAGGATGCGCTTGCAGTACCGTCGCTTGAGACGCTGCCGGATACCATCGATCAGCAAGTCTCATCAGACGATGAGGACGAACCGTCGATTGCGGTGAGCACGGCCGACGACCTGAGCAAGGCCGCTGGCATCGCTCCCGCAAGCGAGGTTTCGCGACCAGGTCGGCGAAAGTCGGGTACTGCGAATGCCGGAACGCGGCGCTCACCGGCGCGAGATGTTGTTGCTCAGCCCGTGGCAAAGGATGCTGCACCGAGCTCGGTTGAGACAGAAGTATCGCCAGCGGCAAGCGCGAAGCTGAAAGGGAGGTCGCGCGTCAAACCCGGATCGGCTGCGCATGTCGGCAACGCTGACGCCAATACACCGGCTTCAGCAATTCAGCCTGCGTCGTCACGTGATCCTGTGATTGTCGAGATGGAAAGCCTTGACGAAGACGTGCGAAAGCTGAAACGCCTGTTGGCGGAAAAGCTCAAGATGCAAAACGCACATCTGACGAGGTTGCTCAGTCGCTTCGATCGTCCTTGAGGCTGTTGTTTTTGCGAAGACGGGTCATATGAAAACACCACAACAGAAATTTGTCGTCGAATTCAAATCGGGACGTCGTCAGCATGACGCGCGCGCCGGCTCCATCTGGGGTAATACCGATCTGAAAGCGCTGGTCCGTGCGGCGGAAGCGGACGCGCCGCATCTGTTCGATCGGCAAACAGCGACAGAAGACGCAACTGCGCACGGCGAAGTCGAAGCCAAGCCGGTTCAGAATGACGCGCTGTAACTGAGGCGCGTTGAGATCAACTCGTTTCAGACGTCTCCAGAGCGGATCTTTCGGTCGTTCTTTTCCGGCAGCGTTGCGTGGGCGCGTCTGTATTGCGTCGGCGTCTGACCCATCCAGCTCTTGAATGCACGGTGAAACGCGCTCGGTTCGGCAAAACCCAGACCCGTTGCGACGTCACTGATGCGCATCGTCCCGGTTGACAGAAGCTCGATGGCCATATCTCGGCGGATTTCCTCCTTGATCGCCGCAAAACTCTGACCTTCTGCATGCAGGCGATGGCGTAGCGTCGATGGTGACTTACGCATCTGAGCGGCAATATTCTCGAAACTTCCCCAGTCGGCGGGCGGAGTATAGCGCAGATGCCGACGCATGGCGGCGGCCAGGCCGGCATCGTATCGATAACGCAGGAGAATGTTGGCCGGAGCCCCGCGGAGGAACTGTTTCAGCGCTTGCTCCGTCCGGGCAATCGGCAGTTTCAACACCGTGCGATCAAAGGCAAGCCGGCTGACAGGTCTGGAAAAAAGCACCGGTGCTCCAAAGAACAATCGGTAGTCGGCTCCCTGTTTCGGTTCGGCACAACGAAAATCCACGCTGCGGATCGCAATGCGCCGCCCGACCAGCCAACAGGCAATGCCGTGCAGCAGGATCCAATATGTGCGGTAGGCAAAGGCCGGGCGCGCTTCGCCCTTGTCGGTCAGGATGATCTCGGCAAGCCCGTCGCGGATGACGAGTTCGCCGATCGGATCTTCAAGCACGATGGTCAGAAAGCGAAGAGCGCGTCGAAGCGCCTGCTCCAGCGTTTTTGCATGTAGTACACAATGGCACAGCAGCGTGAAACTGCCATGCGGCATCGCCCGCCCCGCCATCCCGAAGAATTCGTCATCAACCTCCGCGGCAATGGCCAGCCACAGTGCGCCGTAGCGTTCCGCCGAAATCGCCTGATCTACCACCGGCGGCAGTCCCAGCGCGGCCAGCACGGGCGCCGTTGGTTTGCCGGCCCGCTTCAGGCAATCGAGTGCCTCTTCAACGAAGGAGGACGAGATCATGCGCCGGTCGAAGTCAGCCATTTGTCACTTTCTCTTATGGCAAAACTGGCCGAAAAATGAAGGACAGTTCAGTCATGGATTACAATAGCGCGTCGGCGTAGGATCCCGCAATATGGTCAGCGGAGGAGGTTTGATCATGTCTGCGATTGGAATGGCGGCCTGTGTTCCGGCACAAGGCGTGTCTGGATCACGCACAACCCCGACCCCTGCGGCAGGGTTTCTGATACTTTGGCTTCCTCGACAACATCCCGGAATTCGAGCCAGATCATGGCGACCTGTTGGGGGTTGTCGATGATGCAGCCAGACCCGATTGTCATCGTCGGTTGCAGCCGTACGGCGCTTGGCGCGTTTCAAGGAGATCTCAAGGATCTTTCTGCGCCCGAGCTTGGATCTGCCGCAATCCGCGCTGCCATGCAGCACAGTCAGCTTCCGGTCGAGGCGGTGCAAGAGGTTGTTTTCGGATGTGTATTGGCAGCAGGACTGGGACAGGCGCCTGCGCGGCAGGCCGCCCTCGGCGCAGGCCTTCCCCTGACTGCAGGCGCAAGCACGGTCAACAAGATGTGCGGTTCGGGTATGAAAGCGGTCATGCTGGCCCATGACCTGATTGTCGCCGGAACTGCCGATACTATCGTTGCCGGCGGCATGGAAAGCATGAGCAATGCGCCCTATCTGCTTGATCGGGCCCGCGCAGGCTATCGCCTCGGGCACGGCCGCGTGATCGACCATATGTTTCTCGATGGCCTTGAGGATGCCTATGACAAAGGCCGGCTCATGGGCACGTTTGCCGAAGATTGTGCTGAAGCCTATCAGTTTACCCGGTCCGCGCAGGATGAGTTTGCCATTGCCTCACTCACGCGGGCACAAGAGGCGCGTGACACGGGGCTTTTCGTTGACGAAATCGTGCCGATCTCCGCCAATGCTGGAAAGGCTGGCAAGATAGTCGACTGCGATGAGCAGATCGGCAGAGCGAAGCTCGACAAGATCCCCAGCCTGAAGCCCGCCTTTCGCGACAATGGAACGGTCACGGCGGCCAATGCCAGCTCGATTTCTGATGGCGCTGCCGCTCTGGTGCTGATGCGCCGTCGCGAAGCGGAAAAACAAGGCCTCGTGCCCCTGGCCACAATCATTGGTCATGCCACCCATGCCCAGGCCCCGAACCTCTTTGCAACGGCGCCAATCGGGGCGCTCCAGAAGCTTTGCGCGCGGACAGGTTGGCAGTTGAAGGATGTGGACCTGTTCGAGATCAACGAGGCCTTTGCCGTCGTTGCCATGGCCGCCATGCGCGATCTCGATCTGCCGCATGACAAGGTGAACATACATGGTGGAGCCTGTGCGCTCGGCCACCCGATCGGCGCGTCCGGTGCGCGCATCATCGTCACGCTTCTATCAGCACTGCGCAACCGTGACCTGAAGCGCGGCATGGCCACATTGTGCATTGGCGGCGGCGAGGCGACAGCGATTGCGATTGAGCGGATCTGAGTTCGCTGGGGAGGAGACCCGTTCATGATCCTGTCAGAGCAACAGAGCCAGATCCGCGATATGGCGCGCGATTTTGCACACGATTGCCTTTTGCCGGGTGCCGGGGCACGTGACACCTCGCACGCCTTCCCCAAGGAAGAATTGCGGCAGATGGGCGAGCTTGGCTTTCTCGGCATGCTGGTGCCGGAGGACTATGGTGGCTCGGATACCGGTATGGTTGCCTATGCCGTCGCGTTGGAAGAAGTTGCCGCCGGCGACGGGGCGTGCTCGACCATCATGAGCGTGCACAATTCGGTTGGCTGTGGGCCGATCCTGAAATTCGGCACCGAGGACCAGAAGCAACGCTTTCTGCCAAAACTTGCCTCCGGAACATGGATTGGCGGCTTTGCGCTGACGGAGCCGCAGGCAGGATCAGACGCATCCAACCTGCGAACGCGTGCCGTCCTTGACGGCGATCACTACATCATCGACGGCTCCAAGCAGTTCATCACATCGGGCCGCAACGGCCAGGTGATCATCGTTTTTGCCGTCACCGACCCTACAGCGGGAAAGAAAGGCATCTCGGCCTTTGTCGTGCCGACCGATACCCCGGGTTACGAAGTCATCCGCGTTGAACACAAGCTCGGACTGCATGCCTCCGATACGTGTCAGATCGCGTTCAACGGCATGAGGATCCCTGTTGAGTGGCGCCTGGGCAATGAGGGACAGGGTTATGCGATCGCGCTTGCCAACCTGGAAGGTGGTCGCATCGGCATCGCGGCGCAATCGGTCGGCATGGCGCGAGCGGCCTTCGAGGCGGCGCGCGACTATGCCCGCGAGCGCACGGCCTTTGGCAAGCCGATCATCGACCATCAGGCGATCGCTTTCCGCCTTGCCGACATGGCAACCAGTATCGAGGTTGCGCGGCAGATGGTTCTGCATGCAGCGGTGCTGAAGGATAGCGGTGCTCCCTGCCTGACGGAAGCCTCGATGGCCAAGTTGTTTGCATCCGAGATGGCCGAGAAGGTCTGCTCGGATGCCATCCAGATCCACGGGGGCTATGGCTACATGTCGGACTATCCGGTCGAGCGCATCTACCGCGATGTTCGCATTTGCCAGATCTACGAAGGAACAAGTGACGTGCAGCGCATCGTTATTGCGCGTAATCTGTAGGAACCAGGCGACAGGGCCTTCCGGGAGGAGACGGGAGGGCCAGGGCCTGCCAAAGGGAGGACGAACACGGCATGACCGAGTTCCAGCGATTGAGCCTGCATGTTCCGGAGCCCGCCGTTCGGCCGGGTGGAACGCCGGATTTTTCCAACGTCAGTATTGCCAAAGCGGGCGCGGTAGCGCGTCCGCCGGTGGATTCTGCGCCGGAAGACATCCGCGACCTCGCCTATTCGATCATCCGGGTGCTCAACCGCGAAGGCGAAGCCGTTGGTCCGTGGGCGGGGTTTCTTTCGGATGACGAACTGCTGACGGGCCTTCGCCACATGATGAAATTGCGCACCTTTGATGCGCGCATGCTGATGGCGCAGCGCCAGGGCAAGACCTCGTTCTACATGCAGCATCTCGGCGAGGAGGCGGTCAGCTGTGCCTTTCGCAAGGCGCTCAGAAACGGTGACATGAACTTTCCGACCTACCGCCAGGCAGGTCTGTTGATTGCCGACGATTACCCGATGGAAGAGATGATGAACCAGATCTTCTCCAATGAAAGCGACCCTTTGCGTGGCCGGCAACTTCCGGTGATGTATTCGTCCAGGGAGCACGGCTTCTTCACCATTTCAGGCAATCTCTCCACCCAATATGTCCAGGCTGTCGGCTGGGCGATGGCGTCGGCCATCAAGAATGACACGAAGATCGCAGCCGCTTGGATCGGCGATGGTTCGACAGCCGAATCCGACTTTCACTCCGCGCTGGTTTTTGCCTCGACCTACAAAGCACCGGTCATTCTCAATATCGTCAACAATCAATGGGCGATCTCGACCTTCCAGGGCATCGCGCGAGGGGGCTCTGGCACCTTCGCCGCCCGTGGACTCGGCTTCGGCATTCCGGCGCTGCGTGTCGATGGCAATGACTATCTGGCGGTCCACGCGGTCTCGCTTTGGGCGGCCGAGCGTGCCCGGCGCAACCTCGGGCCGACATTGATCGAATACGTAACCTACCGTGTCGGTGCCCATTCAACTTCGGATGATCCGAGTGCCTACCGGCCAAAGACGGAGTCGGAAGCCTGGCCCTTGGGAGACCCTGTGCTTCGCCTGAAGAAACACCTGATTGCAAAAGGCGCATGGTCGGAGAGCCGGCATGTGCAGGCGGAAGCGGAAATCCTCGATGAAGTGCTCGATGCGCAGAAGCGCGCCGAGGCACACGGCACCTTGCATGCCGGGGGGAAACCATCGGTGCGCGATATATTTGACGGGGTCTATGCCGATATGCCGGCTCATATCCGACGCCAAAGGCAGGAGGCAGGTTACTAAAATGGCCAGAATGACGATGATCGAGGCTGTGCGCAGCGCCATGGATGTCTCGATGGAACGCGATGACGATGTCGTGGTGTTCGGCGAAGATGTCGGCTATTTCGGTGGAGTCTTTCGCTGCACGCAAGGCCTGCAGGCGAAATACGGCAAGACGCGCTGCTTTGATGCGCCGATCAGTGAAAGCGGCATCGTCGGTACGGCGATCGGCATGGCGGCTTATGGTTTGAAGCCTTGCGTGGAGATCCAGTTCGCCGACTACATGTATCCGGCCTACGACCAGATCACGCAGGAAGCCGCCCGCATCCGCTATCGCTCGAACGGCGACTTTACCTGCCCGATCGTCCTGCGCATGCCGACGGGCGGGGGCATTTTCGGCGGCCAGACACACAGCCAGAGCCCGGAAGCGCTGTTCACCCACGTCTGCGGACTGAAGGTTGTCGTCCCCTCAAACCCTTATGATGCCAAGGGTCTGTTGATCGCCTCGATCGAGGATCCGGACCCGGTGATCTTTCTGGAGCCGAAGCGACTCTACAATGGCCCTTTCGACGGTCATCACGAAAAACCGGTCACCCCCTGGTCGAAACATGATCTTGGCGAGGTGCCGGAAGGTCACTTCAGCATTCCGATCGGGAAGGCGGAAATTCGCAAGCCTGGCAGCGCCGTAACAGTCATTGCCTATGGCACCATGGTTCATGTCGCTCTGGCGGCGGCAGAAGAAACCGGTGTCGATGCAGAGGTGATCGACCTGCGCAGCCTTTTGCCGCTTGATCTCGACACCATTGTTCAATCGGTGAACAAGACAGGCCGCTGCGTTGTCGTGCACGAGGCAACCTTGACATCGGGCTTCGGCGCCGAGGTGGCGGCTCTGGTCCAGCAGCACTGCTTTTATCACCTGGAAGCGCCCATCGTTCGTGTGACCGGCTGGGATACCCCTTATCCGCACGCCCAGGAATGGGACTATTTTCCAGGCCCAGCCCGGGTCGGGCGCGCACTTGTTGACGTGATGGGGGCGTGAGCATGGCAGAATTCATCATCAAGATGCCGGATGTGGGCGAGGGCGTCGCCGAGGCGGAACTTGTCGAATGGCATGTCAAACCCGGCGATCCGGTCCGAGAGGACATGGTTCTCGCGGCAGTAATGACGGACAAGGCAACGGTCGAAATCCCGTCTCCGGTCAATGGCATAGTGCGCTGGCTTGGTGCCGAGGTCGGCGATACGATTGCCGTCAAGGCACCGCTGCTGCGCATTGAGGTCGCTGGCGATGGAGAGGCCGCGGACGACGGAACTGGCGCATCCGCGCCGGTAGGCGTCGAGGCGTCCACGATGAGTACGATTGAAAATCAGCCGAGCGGCGTGGTGGAGGAAAAACCGGTCCCGTCGATTGCGAAAGATCAGCGCCGGGCAAAGCCGGTTGAAACTCATCCCGTATCTCCTGCTCCTGTAAAGCCGGTTGCGTCGCCGGCGGTCCGCTTGAGAGCACAGGAAGGCGGCATTGATCTGCGCCAGGTTCTAGGCACAGGGCCTGCCGGCCGCATTACCCATGACGATCTTGACCGGTTTGTTGTGCGTGGCGCCGATTTGCCTGTATCGGCAAAGGCGCTGGCCAGGAATACGACATTCGAGGAGATCAAGGTTACCGGTCTGCGTCGGCGTATCTCGGAGAAAATGACGCGGGCCGCCGCACGTATTCCTCATATCACCTATGTGGAAGAGATCGATGTCACCGATCTGGAGCTCCTGCGCGAGACGATGAACGGCAACCGCAAGCAGGACCAGCCGAAGCTGACTCTTCTGCCGTTCCTGATGCGGGCCATGGTGAAGACTTGCGCCGAGCAGCCTGGCATCAACGCTACCTTCGACGACGATGCCGGTATCATCACCAGGCATGGTGGCGTGCATATCGGCGTGGCCACCCAGACGTCCACCGGCCTCACGGTCCCGGTTGTGCGTCATGCGGAGGCTCGCAGCATCTGGGACTGTGCCGCCGAACTGATGCGTGTTGCGGAGGCTGCAAGATCAGGCTCTGCGCTGCGCGAAGAACTCTCCGGTTCAACGATAACCATTACTTCGCTCGGTGCGTTGGGCGGGATCGCGACAACGCCGATCATCAACTACCCGGAAGTCGCGATAGTCGGTGTCAACAAGATCGTGATGCGGCCTATCTGGGATGGGCGCCGGTTCGTTGCCCGCAAGATGATGAACCTGTCGTCCAGCTTCGATCATCGGGTTGTGGACGGCTTTGATGCGGCAAGCTTTATCCAGCGCATCAAGGCTTTGCTTGAGACCCCCGCGCTGTTGTTCATCGAGAGTTGAGCCATGAAAGAGATCATCTGCAAACTTCTGGTCATCGGTGCCGGCCCCGGCGGCTATACCTGCGCCATTCGTGCCGGGCAATTGGGGGTCGATACGGTGATTGTCGAAGCCGAAAGGGCAGGCGGCACCTGCCTGAATATCGGCTGTATCCCGTCCAAGGCGCTGATCCACGCTGCGGAGGAGTATGACAATGTCAGCCACATGGTGGGGCTCAGCAGCCCGCTCGGCATCAGTGTTGAAAGTGCAGGGCTTGATCTTGCCAGGACAGTCGCCTGGAAGGACGGAATCGTTGCCCGTCTGAACAGCGGCGTGCTGGCGCTTCTGGCAAGGGCCAAGGTCAAGATCGTCCATGGACGCGCGCGTTTCCGAGACGGAAAAACGGTCGAGGTCGAGACGGAAACCGGTATCCAGACCATCCGCGCTCAAGCGGTGGTGATCGCAACGGGCTCCGAGCCGGTTGACCTTCCGGGGCTTGCCTTCGGCGGATCGGTTATGTCCTCCACAGAGGCGCTTTCACTAACAGCCGTGCCCAAAAAACTCGTCGTCGTTGGTGCCGGCTATATTGGTGTTGAGCTTGGAACGGCATTCGCCAAAATGGGTTCGAAAGTGACTTTCGTCGAGGCAAGGGAGCAGATCCTGCCGCAGTATGATCGTGATCTGGTCGCGCCGGTTGCCAAACGTTTGACGGCGCTTGGAGTGCGGGTACTAAACAGCACCAAGGTCAAAGGTCTGACGGATGATGGTCTTGTGATCAAGGATGCAGCGGGTGAAGAACACCGCCTTGCTGCCGACAAGGTTCTTGTTGCTGTCGGTCGCCGTCCTCGCACCAAAGGTCTGGGATTGGATGAACTCGACCTTGATCGTGCCGGTCCGTTCCTGCGTATCGACGAACATTGCCGGACATCGATGCGCGGTGTCTATGCCATTGGCGATTTGACTGGCGAACCGATGCTGGCACACCGTGCGATGGCACAGGGTGAACTTGTGGCGGAGATCGTCGCCGGCAAAAGGCGTTCGTGGGACAAACGCAGCATTCCGGCGGTGTGCTTTACCGACCCGGAGATCGTTGCTGTCGGGCTATCGCCGGACGAGGCGCGTGCGCAGGGATTTGACATCCGCGTCGGGCAGTTTCCCTTCAGCGCGAATGGCCGAGCCATGACGGTAAGCCGGGATGATGGCTTCGTCCGCGTGGTGGCGCGTGCCGACAGCAATCTCGTCCTCGGGGTGCAGGCCGTCGGCTTCGCCGTTTCGGAGCTGTCGGCGGCATTTTCTCTGGCGATCGAAATGGGCGCACGGCTGGAGGACATTGCCGCGACCATCCATGCGCATCCAACGCGCAGCGAAGGTTTCCAGGAAGCCGCAATGAAGGCCCTTGGCCATGCGCTCCATATCTGAGTTCGTTAGCTAAGCCCGCGTCACATCCATCCCAAGCCCGGACGCCGCCTGATCACAGCGCCGGCTTACCAGACCACAGTAAGGAGCATAGTGGACATGACAAACATTGCCTTTATCGGTCTCGGTCACATGGGCGGCCCCATGGCGGTCAATCTGGTCAAAAAGGGCTTTTCGGTCAGGGGCTTTGATCTCTCGCCCGCACTTGTGAGCGATGCAAAGGGTGCGGGCGTGACGTCCTGCGCGTCTCTGGCCGAAGCGGTTGACGGGGTCGAGGTGGTGATCACGATGTTGCCTGCCGGCAAACATGTCCTCTCGGTCTGGCAGGAGCTGGTGAGGACCGTGCCGGCCGGGACAGTGCTGATCGACTGCTCGACCATCGACATCGAAAGCGCCCGCCTTGCCCACGAGATGGCGGCCGGTGCCGCGTGCCCATCGTTGGATGCGCCAGTCTCCGGCGGCACAGGTGGGGCTGCCGCAGGCACGCTGACCTTCATGGTCGGAGGTGATGCGGATGTGTTTGCCGGTGCCCAGCCAATTTTCGAGGCGATGGGCAGGCGCATCATTCTTTGCGGTGGGGCGAGTTCTGGGCAGGCTGCCAAGATCTGCAACAACATGATCCTTGGCATCAGCATGATCGCAGTCTGCGAAGCCTTTGTCCTGGGCGAAAAACTCGGACTATCGCACCAGGCGCTCTTCGATGTTGCGTCGGTGTCTTCAGGGCAATGCTGGTCGCTGACCACCTATTGCCCCGTTCCCGGCCCCGTGCCGACATCACCCGCCAATGCCGACTACATGCCGGGCTTTGCCGCGGCCTTGATGCTGAAGGATCTGAAATTGTCGCAGGCGGCGGCACAAGCGACAGGCGCTATCACACCGCTTGGCGCGAAGGCATCTGAACTCTACAACCTGTTCAACCAAAATGGGCACGGCGAGCGGGATTTCTCCGCCATCATCAGTCTGCTGCGCGATCAAGCGGGTGAGGGGACGTTGTGATAGGATCTTGGCACATGGGGGCCATGGGCGGTCGATCCCGTCGCGGACCATAGGTCGACCGATCTTATCCGGGTATGCCAGGCAACCGGGCGCGCGCAGGCCGTAGACGTCAAGGTGAGGTGCCGACCGGATGGGGGAGGTGACAGCCGTTTCTTCATGGTGTCATCGGGAAGGCGTTCTAGCCTCGGGTAGCGGATCGCACGCCGGCTTGTGGAAGGCCTGTATCAATCGGTGACAAGTCCTCACATTTCAGCTTTCGCTAACTGAATGATCTGGCCTGCTAATTCTAGTTCACGCCCCTTTCGGACCAAACCAGATCCAGGGTACATTAGTTTATCGTTAGGTAATAAGTCGGCTGAATGTCGAAATCCCGACGGTTCTGGGTTAGGGTTTGGCATGTTGCCCGACCAGTCGGGCGCCTTCGGGCACCATGGCCCTACTGTTTTCCGCTGACAATGATCCGCGGAACCCGATGCAAGAAATGCGCAATCTAAAACTGCAGCAACCTGCGCCACTCTCAGATGGCGTGGGCGCACGACGCGATTTGTTTTGGCTGGTGTGCACACACCATTCTTTGGGAGGAAGAGATGCACGGGTTCGAAAATCGTGGATTGAGTGTTCCACAGGGCCGCTTCACCGACACGGGCCGATTTGGCCGGATGTTCCCGGAACTGCGCTCTTTGAAAGCGATGGTGCCGCCGCCTGATGTGCTGGGCGGTGCCGGACCGGATGGCGGACCTCCCGGTCCGATGGAGGGGCCCGGAGGTGGTGTGGACAATCCACGCATCAAGGCGGGCTATACCTTTCTTGGCCAATTCATCGATCACGATCTGACACTGGATGCGACCTCCATCCTGGAGCAGCAGATTGACGTGAACGCCACCACGAATTTTCGTACGCCTGCATTCGAACTGGATTCACTTTACGGTCGCGGGCCCGGCGCCAGTCCGGCACTTTATGATCGCAACTGTCCCGGCTGTCTTCTCCTGTCCGAAGACGGATTCGATCTGCCGCGCAACCATCAGGGCACAGCCATCATTGGAGACCCTCGCAATGATGAAAACCGGATCATCGGCCAGTTGCATGTATTGTTCCTCAAATTACACAATCGGGTCATCAGCGATTTTCTCAGTGATACCGGTGGGCGGTCGAGGTTCGAGGATGCGCAGACTCTTGTGCGCTGGCATTACCAATGGATCGTTTTGAACGAATTCCTGGTCCGCACGGTCGGCCGGTCGGCTGTCGATGCGGTCTTGGCTTCAGCCGATCGCGGCAGGTCTTGCGAACCTTATATGCCGGTCGAGTTCAGCGGTGCGGCCTATCGATTTGGTCATAGCCAGATCCGCGCTTTTTATCCGATCAATGCGCAGGGTGGGGCGGCGATTTTCCCGACCGATCCCACGGCGCCCCCGGCCGACAACGATTTACGGGGCGGGCGTCCGTTGCCGGAGATTCTTCGCATCGACTGGTCACGGTTCTTTGGCGCCTCCGCTACGCGCGGAAAGCTGATCGATACCAAGCTGGCACCGCAGCTTCTCAAGCTTCCGAACGGCGTCGTGCCACCGGACACCAGTGCCGCCGACCGCTCGCTGGCTGTCCGAAATCTGAAACGCGGCGTTGATCTGCGCCTGCCGGCCGGGCAGACGGTTGCGAATTTCCTCGCTCTGCCCGAGCGTCTACCCGATAGCGATGTCTGGACCGATGTACCCGGAGGCACCGGGCTTGCGCCGCTCTGGTTCTACATTTTGCGCGAGGCCGAGTTCCTGCACGATGGCCAACACCTGGGCGGGGTCGGAGCGCACATCGTTGCCAAGACATTTGTCGATATTCTTCTTGCCGACAAGGCGTCGTTTCTCTGGCAGGATCGAAACTGGACACCAACGTTGCCGGGCGCTCGGCCGGGACGTTTCACCATGACCGACCTGATCAAGCTGACCTTGGGCGCCGATGCTCCCGAAATGGAGGCGGAAGACGTCGACAATCTTCCGACGGAGCTTCCTCCCCCGCCGCCGCCAGCGCCACCGCAAAGCTAGGCGCTCTGGCACGTCGATCCGTCAGGGGAGGTGCCGTGTTATGCCGTGAGGCATTTCGGCATCTCCTTTGCGGATGCAAAGACGACATCCGCAGAGGAGATGCCAGTCTTTCTTCCGTTCTCAGCCGGATCGCCACAGCTGGCCGGTTATGCGCTTATGCGGATTCGTTCTGGTCAAGAACGCGGGTCAGGCTCAAGGCGGCCAGCGTGCAGATTGCCCCGGAAATCAGGTATCCGCCGATGAAGATGATGCCGAAATTGGTGGCGAGCCCAAGTGCTACCAGTGGCGCGAATGCGGCGCCGACGAGCCAGGCCAGATCCGATGTCAATGCCGCTCCCGTATAGCGATAGTACTTTGTGAAGCGGGATGAGACCGCGCCCGACGCCTGACCGAAAGTGAGGCCGAGGATGGCAAAGCCGATCAGGATGAACGCATCCTGGCCCTTGCCGCCGGCATCCAGAAGAAAAGGTGCCGAAAAGCTGAAGACCGCGATCAGGCTCGCGCCGATCATCAATTGCCGACGCCGGCCGATCCGGTCGGCGATCACGCCGGAGAGCACGATGCCGATCGTGCAGACGGCAGCGCCTGCAACCTGCACCAGCAGGAATTCGGCAGCCGACTGGCCACCATTCAGGATCACCCAGCTCAACGGGAAGATCGTCACGAGATGGAACATGGCGAAGCTTGCCAGCGGAGCAAAGGCTCCGATCACGACGTCATGGCCATGTTTGCTCAGCATTTCGAATACCGGACGAGCCTGTAATTCCTGCGCCGCCATTGCCGCTCCGAACTCCTTGCTGGCAACGATGCGAAGACGGGCAAACAGCGCCACGACATTGATGGCGAAGGCGACAAAGAAAGGATAACGCCAGCCCCACTCCAGGAAGTCGGCTTCCGAAAGATTGGTGATCAGGTAGAAGAACAGGATGCTGGCTATGGCAAAGCCGATTGGTGCACCGAGTTGCGGTATCATCGCATACCAGCCGCGGTGCTTGGGTGGTGCATTGAGGTTCAGCAAGGACGCCAGGCCGTCCCATGCGCCGCCCAGCGCAAATCCCTGACCCAGCCGGAACAATGCCAGGAGGGCCACGGCCCAATATCCGATTGTCGCATAGCCCGGCAGGAAGGCGATGGAGGCCGTCGAGCCGCCGAGAAGCACAAGCGCGATTGTCAGCTTCGTTCCCCGTCCGTAGTTGCGGTCGATCCACATAAAGGCGAACGATCCGACCGGGCGCGCGAGAAAGGCCAGCGGGAAGATAGCGAACGACATCAAGGTGGCGGCGACGGGGCTCGGCGCGAACGGAAATATCAGCTTGGGAAAGACCAGGATTGAGCCGAGGCCATAGACGAAAAAGTCGAAGAATTCCGACATGCGGCCGATCACGACGCCGATGGCGATGTTTCCTGGCGACAGCGGCTTGTCGTCGTCATGCATGCGGCGGGCGTCTCGCTCAAGACCAGACGATGTTGGATTGACGACCGTGTTCATGCATACCTCCCGGCGGTTTCGCCCCGTATCTGAAATGTTGATCAATCCCCGGTCGAGATCAAGCAAGCGCTGCAAAAAACCTGCAAGCCGTTTGATGTCCCTGCCGATCGCGCAATCATTCCCGGCCAATCCCGAGTTTTGTCCGCGGTGGATTGGCAATCCGCGCGCAATTGGCAATAATCAATTCAGCTTTGTAGGTGTCTGCCTCTATCGCTTCCATTGAAATCCTGCACTGCGACATTATGCTGCGCTGCGACGAACGGCCCCATTCCCTTTGGTGTCGTTCCGCGATTATTGCCAACTAGACAAAACGCAAGTTGAGCTCGAAATGCACAGTCACTTAAAGATCGCGGCACGATTGATTGTTTTCCTGACCATGGTCCTGGCACTTGCCGGATGCAACATGGTGGTCATGTCGCCCTCGGGGGACATCGCGGCACAGCAGAGAGACCTGATCGTCATCTCGACGATCCTGATGCTGATCATCATCGTTCCGGTGCTCTGCCTGACGCTGTATTTCGCCTGGCACTATCGCCAGTCCAACACTAGCGCCAAATACGATCCGGAATGGCATCATTCGACGGGTCTTGAGGTGATCATATGGTCGGCGCCGCTGGCCATCATCATCGCGCTGGGCGCCGTGACCTGGATCAGCACGCACAAGCTCGATCCGTACCGGCCACTCGACCGCCTGGATGCCGAGCGGCCGATCCCGGCCAATACCAAGCCTTTGACAGTCGAGGTCGTGGCGCTGGATTGGAAATGGCTGTTTTTCTATCCCGATTACGGGATTGCCACCGTCAATGAAATGGCGGCGCCCGTGGATGTGCCGGTCAATTTCAAGATCACCGCCTCATCCGTGATGAACTCGTTCTACGTTCCCGCACTTGCCGGAATGATCTACGCCATGCCAGGCATGCAGACCAGATTGCATGCGGTCATGAACAAGACGGGCGACTATGAGGGTCTGTCATCGAACTACAGCGGCGACGGCTTTTCCCATATGCGCTTCAAGTTCCGCAGCCTCGATCAGGCGGGTTTTGACGGATGGGTCGCACAGGTCAAGCAGAATGGCACGATGCTCAATCGCGATACGTTCCTGAAGCTCGAAAAGCCGAGCATCAAGGATCCTGTGCGCTTCTTTGCCGGTGTCGAGGACGGCCTCTACCAGGCGGTGCTCAACATGTGCGTGCGCCCGGGCCAGATGTGCATGAATGAAATGATGCATATCGACATGATGGGCGGGGCCGGTGTGGAAAGCCATGAGAACCGTGCACGGCTCGAGCATGACAACCGTCATGCGGGCGGATCCGGCCATGAGGGCGAGACGGCGCCCGGTGCGACTTTCCCGGCAACCGGCAATCCTTCGCGCAGCGAAGAGCCGGCCGAAGGGATCGACGAACAGCCGCAAGAGCCTCAGGCAATGGATCACGACATGCAGCACATGCATGAAGGGCATGCCGCACCTGCAGGCCCGGACGCCGAGGACGGCCCGGCACCTGCGCAGTTGAACAACAGCGGCTCAACCAACCCCTGACGTCGCATTTCAAGAGAATTTGGACAGTGCCATGTTCGACAATACCAGTTTGACGCAATTCATCTTCGGGCGGCTCTCCTGGGAGGCCATTCCCTACCACGAGCCCATTCTCGTGGTGACATTTGCCGTTGTCGCCCTGGGCGGTCTCGCGGTCGTTGCGCTGATCACCAAATACAAGCTCTGGGGTTATCTCTGGCACGAATGGTTCACCAGCGTCGATCACAAGAAGATCGGCATAATGTATGTGATCCTGGCGCTGGTCATGCTGATGCGCGGTTTTGCCGATGCGATCATGATGCGCATCCAGCAGGCGATCGCCTTCAACGGCAATGAGGGTTATCTCAATCCGCATCACTACGACCAGATCTTCACCGCCCACGGCGTGATCATGATCTTTTTCATGGCCATGCCTTTCGTCACCGGCCTGATGAACTATGTCGTGCCTCTGCAGATCGGCGCACGTGACGTATCCTTCCCCTTCCTCAACAACTTTTCATTCTGGATGACGACGGCCGGCGCCGTGATCATCATGATGTCGCTGTTTGTCGGGGAATTTGCCCGCACCGGCTGGCTCGCCTATCCGCCGCTTTCCGGTGCTGACTACAGCCCGGGAGTCGGGGTCGACTATTACATCTGGGGCCTGCAGGTCGCCGGTGTCGGCACGACCCTTTCCGGCATCAACCTGATCGCGACGATCGTCAAGATGCGCGCTCCCGGCATGACGTTCATGAAAATGCCTGTGTTCACCTGGACCTCGCTCTGCACCAATATCCTGATCGTCGCGACCTTCCCGATCCTGACTGCGACGCTGGCGCTTCTCTCCCTCGATCGCTATGCCGGAACGAATTTCTTCACCAATGACCTTGGTGGCAATCCGATGATGTATGTGAACCTCATCTGGATCTGGGGGCATCCGGAAGTCTACATTCTCATCCTGCCGGCCTTCGGCATCTTTTCCGAGGTGGTGGCCACCTTCAGCAGCAAGCGCCTGTTCGGCTATGCGTCCATGGTCTACGCAACCTGCGTGATCATGATCCTCTCCTATCTGGTCTGGCTGCACCACTTCTTCACCATGGGGTCAGGCGCATCGGTGAACGCGTTTTTCGGCATTACCACGATGATCATCTCGATCCCGACGGGCGCAAAGATGTTCAACTGGCTCTTCACCATGTATCGCGGACGGATCCGCTATGAAGTCCCGATGCTGTGGACGATCGGCTTCATGGTCACCTTCGTCATCGGCGGCATGACCGGCGTGATGCTGGCGATCCCGCCGGCGGATTTTGTCCTGCACAACTCGTTGTTCCTGATCGCCCACTTCCACAATGTCATCATCGGCGGCGTCGTGTTCGGGCTGATGGCCGGCGTCGTCTACTGGTGGCCAAAGGCCTTCGGCTACAAGCTCGATCCGTTCTGGGGCAAGATGAGCTTCTGGTTCTGGCAGATCGGTTTCCTCTTCGCCTTCATGCCGCTCTATGTGCTTGGCCTGATGGGCGTGACCCGCCGGGTATCGCAGTTCGAGGACCCGTCGCTGCAGATCTGGTTCATCATCGCCGCCTTTGGCGCCTTCCTGATCGCACTCGGCATTGCCTCTTTCGTCGTCCAGATCGTCGTCAGCTACCTCAGGCGTGATCAGTTGCGCGAAACAAGCGGCGACGCCTGGAACGGGCGGACGCTCGAATGGTCGACGTCGTCGCCGCCGCCCGACTACAACTTTGCCTTCACGCCGGTCGTGCATGACCATGACAGCTGGTACGACATGAAGAACCGCGGCTATGAGCGTCCGCTGGGGGGCTTCAAGCCGATCCACATGCCGAAGAACACGGGAACCGGCGTCATCCTGGCAGCACTGAGCGTCCTGCTCGCCTTCGCCTTGATCTGGTACATCTGGTGGCTGGCAATCTTGTCGCTCGTCGCACTGATTGCCGTGGCGATCGGGCATACCTTCAACTACCGGCGGGACTACTACATCCCTGTCGAGACGGTGACCGCGACCGAGGATGCGCGTACACAGCTGCTGGCGGAGCGGATCTGAGATGAGCGACAAGACACACACAGAAGAATGGGACGAGAACCGGTTCTACCTCGAGGAAGATCACCATCCCGAAGGCAGCACCATGCTGGGCTTCTGGCTTTACCTGATGAGCGACTGCCTCATCTTCGCCGTCCTGTTTGCCACCCACGCCGTGCTGGGGCGCAATTATGCGGCCGGCCCGTCGCCTGCCGACCTGTTTGATCTGCCCCTTGTGGCGATCAACACCGCGATGCTGCTGCTGTCGTCGATCACCTACGGCTTTGCCATGCTCCAGATGGAGCGCAATGCCAGGATGGAGACGATCTTCTGGCTCGGCGTGACAGGTCTGTTCGGCCTGACCTTCCTCGGGCTGGAACTCTACGAATTCTACCACCTGATCCAGGAAGGAGCGGGGCCTGGTCGCAGCGCATTCCTGTCATCCTTCTTCACACTGGTCGGCACGCACGGACTGCATGTGACTTTCGGCATCATCTGGCTCGTGACCATGATGGTGCAGGTCAAGATGCACGGCCTGATCCCGGAAAACCGCCGGCGCCTGATGTGCCTGTCGATGTTCTGGCATTTTCTCGACGTCATCTGGATCGGCGTCTTCTCCTTCGTCTATCTGATGGGAGTGCTCGGATGAGCCCACAGCCAAAAAGCCCGGCACAGGAAGATGCCGCCAACACCCATCACGGCCATAGCCATGGCCATGATGCGGGCCATGGCACATTGAGAGGTTATGTTATCGGCTTTGTCCTGTCCGTCATCCTGACCGCCATTCCGTTCTGGCTGGTCATGGCCGATGTGTTGGATAGCAGAGCTTTGACCGGTTTTCTGGTGATGGCGCTCTGCGTCGTGCAGATCGTCGTGCACATGGTCTTTTTCCTGCACATGAATCCGCGCTCTGAAGGCGGCTGGACCATGATGGCGCTGATCTTCACGCTGATCATCGTCGGGATCGCGCTTTCCGGCTCGTTGTGGGTCATGCATCATCTGAACACCAACATGATGCCGATGACGCATGAGATGATGAAGAACATGCCCTGACGGACGAAGGCACGGATTGGGGCAGGGATGACGATGGACAGGGACCCGGTCGATGAGAATGTGAAGCCGGCGCGCACAGGCTCCGATGTGATCTTCACCTTTGGCATGCTGCTTCTGGTCATCGTTTTTGTCGCGCTCGGCAGTTGGCAGGTGCAGCGTCTGACCTGGAAGCTCGACCTGATCACCCGCGTCGAGACCCGCATCCATGCGCAACCGGTGGCCGTGCCGGCTCCGGCACAGTGGGGCAGCATCAACCAGGACAAGGACGAATACCGTCGCGTCACGGCTACCGGTATGTTTCTGCCCGACCGGCAGGTTCTAGTGCAGGCGGTCACAGAACTTGGCGCCGGCTTCTGGGTGGTGACGCCGATGATCCTGCCCGATGGCGCCACGATCCTGATCAATCGCGGCTTTGTGCCTTCTGATCGCCGCGACGCCGTGCTGCATGCGGCTGGTCAGACTTCCCCTATTGTGAGCGTGACGGGACTCCTGCGCATGCCGGAGCCGGACGGTGCTTTCCTGCGCAGCAACGATCCGGTGAGCGGCCGATGGTATTCGCGCGATGTGGCGGCGATCGCGGCGGCTAAAGGACTGGAGAGGGTTGCTCCCTATTTTGTCGATGCCGATGCCACTCCCACTCCCAATTCCGGCGGGCTTCCGATCGGCGGACTGACTGTCGTCAGCTTCAGAAACAGCCATCTTGTCTATGCCGTGACCTGGTATCTGTTGGCGGTGATGAGCGCTGTGGGTCTCTATGTCATGCGCCGTCAGCAGGCGGTTTGACACAGACGCCCCCCCCGCGCGATTTCCGGGCTGCGTGTCGCTGTCTGGTTCTCCCCGTGCGGCGCCCCCTGTGCGGCGCCACGCAGCCAGGATGCTGGAGAACGGCCAATATGAAAGTGCACGATTGCTGGTGTTCGATCCCGGTAGCCGCTCATAACACCTAGCGTCTTTGCCAGCCTCCGATGGCATGGCGACACATACACACGAGGGCGCGGTTTTCGTTTTTTTCAGCTTTTGGGTGCGGCTGTTGGTGTTCAGGCTGTTTTGCCCTGTGTCTGGTGGTGGTGCGCGCTGGGTGTTTTGGTGGTGTTTTGGCCGACG